>NZ_JBFASO010000002.1:0-31743 GCF_040677775.1 Micromonospora sp. NPDC053740 | reverse complement strand
CGGGGGTTCGGTCCCACCACCGGTCCGGGCGCGCCCCCACCCGCCCGTTGCCTCTCCGGGGTGTGCGGCGTGGGGGGGGCCCCCGCCTCGGCGGACACCGCGACTTCCTTAAACCCGAGTCGATCACTGCGGGGGAGCGACGGACCGGGCCCGCGTCGATCGGCGTGCGGCCCGGTCGGGCGGGGCTGACTATCCTTGGCACCTGTGCCAGAGGGACACACGATCCATCGCCTGGCGGCCCGGCACGCCGAGCTGTTCGCCGGGGACAAGCTGCACGCCGCCAGCCCGCAGGGCCGCTTCGCCGAGGGTGCCGCCCGGCTCTCCGGGACCGTGCTGGAGGGCACCGAGGCGTACGGGAAGCACCTGCTGCACCACTACGCCGACGAGCTGACGTTGCACGTACACCTCGGGTTGTACGGCAAGTTCACCGACGGGCCGGGGGAGCCGCCGGAGCCGATCGGTCAGGTGCGGTTGCGGCTGGCCAGCGACCGGCACTGGCTCGACCTGCGCGGGCCCACCGCCTGTGAGCTGCTCACCCCACCCGAGGTGGGCGCGCTGCGGGACCGCCTCGGGCCGGACCCGTTGCGCGCCGACGCCGACCCGGAGCGGGCGTACCGCAGGATTTCGCGCAGCCCCACGACGCTGGCCGCGCTGCTGCTCGACCAGTCGGTGGTGGCCGGCACCGGGTTGATCTTCGTGACCGAGGCGTTGTTTCGGGCCGGGTTGTCGCCGACGATGCCCGGCCGGCTGCTGAGCAGGGCGGGCTGGGACGCGCTCTGGGCCGACCTGGTCGGCTTGATGCAACTCGCGGTCGAGCACGGCCGGATCGACACGGTGCGCGACGCGCACCTGCCGGAGGCGATGGGTCGGCCGGCGCGGGTGGACCGGCACGGCGGCGAGGTGTACGTCTACCGCCGCCCCGGCGCGCCCTGCCACGTCTGCGGCACCGAGGTCAGCCGCGGTGAGCTGGCCGGCCGCAACCTCTACTGGTGCCGTACCTGCCAGCCCGGCTGAGCCCAGCCCCACCCCCGGCCCCACCCCGCACCCCGCACCCCCCACCCCGCGCCGATCTTGCAGTTTCTGTTGTCGAAATGGGTGGATATGCGCAGTAGGTCGGGACAGAAAGTGCAAGATCGCGGGACTGGGACGGGCACCACCACCCCGTGATCGCCGCGCCGGAGCTCAGCCGCCGTCGAGCAGCCAGCGGACCACCTCGATCTTCTCGGGGACGACGAGGTCGTCGGCGACGCTCCAGGACAGCGTGTGCCCGATCGTCCAACCCCGGACCCGTTCCCGGTCGAGCCCCAGTTCGGTGCTGAGCCGGTGCAGTCGATGCCGGACGGCGGCCGGTGAGTGGCCCAACTCGGGGCCGCGCACCATCGGTACGACGGAGAACTCCCGTTCCCCGATCAGCGGCTTCGGGTCGATCGCCAGCCACGGCCCTCGGTCACCGGGGAGCGCGTCGGCGGCGAGGATGTTGCCGGCGTGCAGGTCCTGGTTGACCAGCACCTGCACGCCCTGGCTCGACGCCAGGCCGGAGATCAGGTCGAGCGCCGCGTCGAGCAGCCGCCGGTCGTACGGCCGGCCGGCCCGTTCCCAGGCCCGGGGCATCCGGTCGATCCAACCGGCGGCCTCCTGCGCCAGCGGGGTGAACGGCGCGCCGGCCGGTAGCCAGAGCCGGGGGAGCAGTCCGATCACCACGTCCAGCGCTCGGTCCGGCGGAAGGTCGTGCAGGGGAGTTCCGGGCTGGCAGCGTTCGAGCAGCAGAGCACGCCGCCCGGGGTCGTGGGCGAGCAGACGGACCGCCCCTGCACCGTCCCAGTGGGCCAACGCGTCGGCCTCGTACCGGCTCTCCTCGTCGGGATACTGGAGCTTCAGCACCGCCGCGGTGCCGTCGGGCAGCCGGGCGGGAAGCGCCAGTGACGCGTACGCCTGCCGGAAGGGTGGGCCGACCCGCAGCGACCAGCGCTCGGCGCATTCCGTCAGCCACGTCGGGAGTGCGGCCAACCAGGCGCGACCGGCGGGTGATCCGCGTACCCAGTCGAGTCCGTCGGGCAGATCCATCCGGCCCTCCTCAGTCGTACCGCGATCCGGCTGCCAGGTGATTCAGTAGGGCCACGGCGTTCACACACCAGTCCACAGTGGCTAGCGTGGGCGGGTGCAGATTGGCGTGAACGTACCGAACTTCGCCCCGGGCACCGACCCCGACGTGCTGCGTCGGTGGGCGCAGACGGTGGAGGGTCTCGGCTTCGACCTGTTGATGGTCTCCGATCACATCGTGGTGACCCCGGACGTGGCCGAGCAGTATCCGGCGCCGTTCTACGAGCCGTTCACCACGTTGTCCTGGCTGGCCGGGGTGACCAGCCGGGTTCGGTTGGGCACCACTGTGCTCATCGTCCCGTACCGGCACCCGCTGCTCACCGCCCGGATGGCGGCGAACCTCAACCGGCTCAGCGGCGGCCGGCTCGTCCTCGGTGTCGGTGTCGGCTGGGCCCGGCAGGAGTTCGAGGCGCTCGGCGTGCCGTTCCGGCAGCGCGGCGCGCTGACCGACGAGTACCTGCACACGATGCGCGCGGCCTGGCAGGACACCGACGACTACGACGGGACGGCGATCCCGATCTGGGTCGGTGGCAACAGCGAGGCCGGCATGCGCCGCGCGGTACTGCTCGGCGATGCCTGGCACCCGCTGCGGGTCACGCCGGCACGGCTGACCGAGGCGGTCGGACGACTGACGGACATCGCCGACGAGCTGGGTCGCCCGGTGCCCGCGTTGGTGCCGCGGATCGCGCTCCAGGAGACCCGAGAACCGATCTCCGACCCGGACCGGCTCGCTGGTGTCGGCACCATCGATCAGATCGTCGCCGACCTGGACAAGCTTCGTGCGCTCGGCGCGGAGACGGTGGTACTGGACCCGTTCAACGGCGACCTGACCGAGATCCGCCAGCCCGAACGCGCCTGGCAGACCCTTGCGGCAGTGGCCGCACATCACGCAACCCAGGAGGACCGATGACCCCCGACGACGAGAAGTTTCTCCGCCACGCCGTGGAAATCGCCAGGCGGGCGGGGGCTTCCGGCGAACGGCCGTTCGGCTCGTTGCTGGTCGACGCGGCCGGCGTCGTCCTGATCGAGGACCACAACACAGTGGTCTCCGACGCCGACATCAGCGCCCATCCTGAGTTGAAGCTGGCCCGCTGGGCGGCTCGGGAACTCTCCCCCGAGGTGGCCGCCGGCACCACCATGTTCACCAGTTGTCAGCCCTGCCCGATGTGCGCGACCGCTATCGACCGGTCCGGCCTCGGGCGGGTGGTGTACGCGCTGTCCACCGAGCAGTTCGAGGAGGTCAAGCCGGCCACGCCGCCGCTGCCCCCGGTCCGCTACGAGGGGCCGGCGCTGTTCGACGAGGCACGCCGGCCGATCGACGACTACTACTGACCGGAGCTTCCCCGGGGCGGTGTGACGCAGCCGGAATTGACAGTCGGCCGGCTGCCGGAGCAGGGTTGAACGGTGACAACGATGTCAACGGGCAAATGGGAGGAAAAGCCTCCCGCTGCGGACGACCGTGACCAGTCGATTCGTGGCGTACCGTTGGCGGTTTTGCGGCGCGGACCCGGTCCGTCGCCGATCCTGGCCGTATGTCCCTTTCCTACCCGACGGTGACCAGCTGAAATGACCGACGTGCCCCGATCCGACGCCGCAACGACCCCTGCTCCGGCGAGGTCACCAGACCTGCCCGATCTGGACGAGTTCCTCGTCGCCCAGACCCGGACGCTGCTCGACACCGCCCGCCGCTCGGTCCGGCCCGAGGGCGGCTTCTGGTGGCTCAGCGACGACCGCACCCCGGACCGCGGCGAACCGATCCACACCTGGATCACCTGCCGGATGACCCACGTGGCAGCCCTCGCCCACCAGGGCGGCGACCCGGACGCCGCCGCCCTGGTGGACCACGGGATCGCCGCGCTCAGCACGCTGCTGCGCGACGACCGGTACGGCGGCTGGTTCGGCGCGGTGGACCAGCAGGGAGTGCCCGTCGACGACCGCAAGGCCGGCTACGACCACGCGTTCGTCCTGCTCGCCGCCTCCAGCGCCGCGCGCGCCGGACGGCCCGGCGCGGACCGGCTGCTCGCCGACGCGCTGACCGTCGTGCGGGACCGGTTCTGGGACGACGACGCCGGCGCGGTCCGCGAATCGTGGAACCGGGACTGGACGGTCACCGAGGACTACCGGGGCGCCAACAGCAGCATGCACATGGTCGAGGCGTACCTCGCCGCTGCCGCCGCCACCGGCGACGCGAGCTGGGCCGACCGGGCCCTGCGGATCGCCACCCACCTGGTGCACGGTGAGGCGGCCCGACACGACTGGCGGCTGCCCGAGCACTTCACCACCGACTGGACGCCGCTGCCGGACTACAACCGGGACCAGCCCGCCGACCCTTTCCGGCCCTACGGCTCCACGATCGGGCACTGGCTGGAGTGGGCCCGGCTGCTGCTGGAGTTGGAGGCGGTGCTGCCGCAGCCACCCCGCTGGCTGCTCACCGACGCCCGTGCCCTGTTCGCTGCGGCTGTGCGTCGCGGCTGGGCGGTCGACGGCACGGACGGCTTCGTCTACACCATCGACTGGGACGATCGGCCCGTGGTGCGCTCCCGGATGCACTGGGTTCTCGCCGAGGCCATCGGTGCGGCGATCACCCTGCACCGCCGCACCGGCGACACCGTCTACCTCGACTGGTACCGGGTCTTCTGGGCGTACGCCCGACGCAGCCTCATCGACCAGACCGGCTGGCGGCACGAGTTGGACGCGCAGAACCTGCCCGCCGACACGGTCTGGCACGGCCGACCCGACGTCTACCACGCCTACCAGGCGGTACTGCTGTCCCGCGCGGCCGACGGGCTCGGCGGCCCCGGCCCGCTCGCACCGGGGGAGGTGACCGCGTGATCGTCGTCGCGGGCGAGGCGCTGATCGACCTTGTCGTCACCGCCGAGGGGCAGCGGGCCGTGCCCGGCGGCTCCCCGGCGAACGTCGCGGTCACCCTGGCCCGGCTCGACCAGCCGGTACGGCTGCTGGCCCGACTCGGCGGCGACGCGTACGGTCGACAACTCGTCGAGCATCTGAGCGCCAACCGGGTGGACCTAGGGTGGGCGGTACGCGCTGAGGATCCCACGTCGGTGGCCGTGGCCACCCTGAACGCCGCCGGGCAGGCCAGCTACGAGTTCCGGCTGGCCGGTGCCGCCGACTGGCAGTGGACGCCGCAGGAGCTGCCCGAGCTGGCCGGGTCACCGGCGATCGCGCTGCACACCGGGTCCCTCGCACTCGCGCTGGCGCCCGGTGCCGACGCGCTGGAGGGCCTGCTCGCCCGGGAACGCCAACGCGACGGGCTCACCATCTCCATCGACCTCAACCTGCGCCCCAGCATCGTCACCGATCGGGCGGCGGAGCAGGAGCGGGTACGCCGCCAGATTCACCTCGCACACCTGGTCAAGGCCAGCGACGAGGACCTGGCCTGGCTCTACCCGGACCGCTCGGTGGCCGACGTGATGACCGAATGGCGTACGGCCGGCGTGTCCTGCGCCGTGGTGACCCGGGGCGGGGACGGCGCCTGGCTGCTCGCGCCCGACGGCTCACTGCACGAGGAGCCGGCGGTCCGCACCACAGTGGTCGACACCGTCGGCGCCGGCGACTCGTTCACCGGTGGCCTGCTGGCCGCGCTGGCCGACCTCGACGCGCTCGGTGACCGGCCGGCCGACCGGCTCGCCGCGGTGACCGGGCCGCAGTGGGGTGCGGTGCTCCGCCAGGCCGCCACTGTGGCCGCGTTGACCTGCGCCCGCCGAGGCGCCAACCCACCCACCCGCGCCGAAGTCGAAGCCCTCCTACATCCCGCAACCTAACCCCACCCTGCCCTGCCCTGCCCTGCCCCCGCGATCTTGCACTTTCTGCCCAGACAAAAGGGGCTATCTGCCTCAAGTAGGCAACCGAAAGTGCAAGATCGCGGGGCGCGGGCGCGGGCGCGGGCGCGGGGCGAGGGCGTGAGGCGCGGGTTAGGCCAGGCCTCGGGGTAGCAGTTTGGTGGGGAGGACCGTCGTGGACGGGGGAGTGTCGTCTCCGGCTACTCGTTGGAACAGGCGCTCGGTGGCGACCCTTGCCAACTCCCTCGTGTCGTACGCGACGACGGTCAGCGGTCGGGGCATCAGGTGGGCCAGCTCGAAGTCGTCGAAACCGACCAGCGCGGCGTCGCTGCCCCGCCGGTGCAGCTCCTGGAGGGCGCCGACGGTGAGCCGGTTGTTGGCGCAGAAGAACGCGGTGGGCGGCTCCGGCAGGTCGAGCAGCGCGGCGACAGCCCGACCGGCCTCCTCGGGAGCGATGAGGCGCTCGCGGATCAGCGACTCGTCCGGCGCGACCCCGGCGGCGTCCAGCGCCGCCCGTGCCCCGGCCAGCCGCTCCCGCATCGTGGGTACGCTCGGCGCGCCGAGCAGCAGCCCCACCCGTCGGTGTCCCTCCGCGAGCAGTGCGCTCACCCCGGCGTGGCTGCCACCCCGGTTGTCCAACAGCACGGCGTCGGCTTGCAGCCCCTGCGGCGGCCGGTCGAGGAACACCACTGGCATGCCCAGCTCGACCTCGCGACGCAGGAACGAGTGGTCGAGGCCCGCCGGCACCACCAGCAGGCCATCGACCCGACGCTGGGTGAAGTCCTGGAGCAGGGCGCGTTCCCGCTCCGGGTCCTCCTCCGACGACGCGGTGATCAGCATGGTGCCGTGGGCGGCGGCGATCTCGGCGGCGACGCTGGCGATCGTCGCGTAGAACGGGTTGGCGATCTCCTCGATCAGCAGCCCGACGGTGGCGTTGAGCTGCCGGGAGCGCAGGTTACGAGCGATGTCGTTGCGCCGGAAGCCCAGCTCGGCGATCGCGGCCAGCACCCGGCCGACCAACTCCTGCCCCACCGGCTCGTCGTTGACGACCCGGGAGACCGTCTTCAGGCTGACGTCGGCCCGCCGGGCCACGTCGACCATCGTGGGACGCCGACGCACTGTCGGCCGGGTCGGGGTCTGGGTCACGGGGTGGTCCTCCACGGCGGGCGCCTGTCAACGGTCGAGGGCGGCGAGCGCGTCGACCGCTTTTCGGGCGGCGATGAGCACCGGATCCCAGACCGGCGCGTACGGCGGAGCGTAGCCCAGGTCCAGCTGTGTCATATCGTCCACCGTCATGCCGTTCCACAGCGCCACGGCCAGCGAGTCGATCCGTTTGGCCGCCTCGGACCATCCGACGATCTGCGCGCCGAGCAACCGGCCGCTGGGGCGCTCGGCGATCAGTTTGACAGTCATCGGCCGGGCGCCCGGGTAGTAGCCAGCCCGGTTGGTCGACTCGGCGATCACCGAGACGAACTCGAAGCCGGCGGCCGTGGCGTCGCGCTCGCGCAGACCCGTCCGACCCACCTCCAGGTCGCAGACCTTCGTCACCGCCGTGCCGATCACGCCGGTGAAGGTGGCGTACCCGCCACCGATGTTGATCCCGGCGACCCGGCCCTGTTTGTTGGCGTGCGTGCCGAGCGGCACGTGCACCGGCAACCCGCTGATCCGGTGCAGGGTCTCGACGCAGTCACCGGCCGCCCAGACTCCGAGGTGCCCGGGCACCCGCATCCGACGGTCCACCCGGATCGCGCCGGTCGGCCCGAGGGGCAGCCCGGCCGCTTCCGCGAGCGCGGCGTTGGGGCGTACGCCCAGGCCCATGACCACGACGTCGGTCGGGATCGGCCCTTCTGCGGTGACCACGGCGGACACCCGGCCGTCCCGCTCCTCGATGCCGGTCACCGGCAGGCTGCCGCGGATCGTGATGCCGAGGCCGCGCATCGCCTCGGCGACCAGCTCGCCCATGTCGGCGTCGACAGTCGACATGGGCTGCTCGCCGGCCTCCACCAGGGTCACCGCGAGGCCGCGTTGGATGAGGGCTTCGGCGATCTCGACGCCGATGTACCCGCCGCCGACCACCACGGCCCGGCGCGGCTGCGGGTCGGCGTCCAGCCAGTCGCGTAACGCCGCACCGTCGTCGAGAGTCTGCATGCCGAACACGCCGCCCGCGTCGGTGATCGCCCACGACGGTTTCACCGGCACCGCGCCGGTGGCGTACATCAGGTCGTCGAAGCGCTCGCGGACCTCGCCGCCGCCTTTCAGGTCCCGCGCCACCACCTCGCGGCGTTCCAGGTCGATGGCGGTGACCTCGTGGCGCATCCGGACGTCCATCGCGTACTCGGTGCGGAACGTCTCCGGGGTCCTGGCGATCAACGCCTCGGGGCCGGGCACCAGGCCGCTGATCCAGTACGGGATGCCGCACGCCGAGTAGGAGGTGAAGTTGCCCCGTTCGAAGACCACGATCTCCAGGTCGCCACTGTTACGGCGGCGTCGGGCCTGGGACGCCGCCGACATTCCGGCGGCGTCCCCGCCGATGACGATCAGCCGTTGGGCCACGGGCTCATCCTGTCACGCCGTGATCAGCCGCGGGTCTGCCGTGCGACGTCCTGCACCACGTCGGTGAGTCGGCCGGTGCGCTCGAACACCGCGCGCTGCCGAGCCGCGCCGCTGCCCTGCCGGCGCAACCCACCCAGCAGGTCGGTCACCTCGGCCCAGTCGCCGTGCTGCTCCAGCGCCGGCCGCATCCGTTCGACGAACCGGTCCAACAGCTCCCAGGTCGGGCGCAGCTCACCGGTTGTGACGTCGACGGCCTCGCCTTCCAACCCGTCATGGGCGGCCCGCCAGTGCGCGCCGACCAGCAGGTGGTGGTCGGTCTGCAACGCCGGCCGGCCGGCCTCGACGTCCGCCATGGCGGTGGCCACGAGTGCCCGGACCAGCGCGGCGACCAGCACCGCGTCGTCCACCGACGGGCAGACGTCGCCGATCCGCAGCTCCACCGTCGGGTACTTCGCCGACAGGCGTGCGTACCAGTAGAGCATCCCCTCGTCGAGCATCACGCCGCTGGAGATCAACTGGCGGATCAGCCGCTGGTAGTGCTCGTGCGACTCCAGGAACGGCGTCGGCGCCACCGACGGCCAGCGCTCCCACTCCACCGAGCGCCAACTGGCGTAGCCGGTGTCCTCGCCCCGGGAGAACGGCGAGTTGGTGGTCACCGCGTGCAGCATCGGCAGCCACGGCCGTACGTGGTTGAGCACCTGCACGCCGGTGTCCGGGTCGGGCACCCCGACGTGTACGTGCATGCCGTTGTTGCCAGGGCCGGGGACGAGCAGCCGGAATCGCTCGATCATCCGGTCGAAGCGGGGCTTGTCCACCACCGGCGGTACCGGGCCGTCCACCGGGCCGGTGCCGATGGCGAGCAGGCGTACGCCGGCCCGCTCGGCGGCGTCGGAGAGCGCCCGACGCAGGACGCCGAGGGAGTGCCGGATCGAGGAGAGCTCCAGGCCGGGCGGGCTGCCGATCTCGATCTGACTGGTCTGGAACTCCCGCTCCACCTGCCCGCGAAGTTCGGCCGGCACCTGCTCCATGACCAGGTCCACGGCCGGAACCGCGGCCCCGGTGTGCGGGTCGACGAGCAGGAACTCCTCCTCGACACCCACGGTGAGCAACCCGGTCGCCGCAGCCATGTCGCTGGGCGCCTCTGCCACCTGACCGGTCATCGACATCACCCGTCCGTTCCTACCGTTCGCGGTCCGTCCGCGTTGGTCCATCGTTGGTTACCCAACGTGGCGATGCCGGGAAACGTGGCGGCGGCGCTCGTACTCGGGGCGGGCCGCCGGATTCGGCCGGGTGACGTGACAGCGGGTCCTATGCTGGGCCCGTGCCGGTGCTGCTGGGCTATGTCGGGGTCGCGTGGATGTCCGCGTTCGCCCAGCTCACGCTGCTCGCGGGTCGACCGGCCGACCTGCTGGCGGGCGCCGCGCTGACCGCCCTGGTGCTGCTCGCGGTGGTGCTGGCGGCCCGGGTGCACGACCGGGCGGGCGCGCCCGGTGCCGGGCCGCGGTGGGCCGGCCTGCGGGCCCGTTCCCGAAGTCGCCGAATGCCTCGCCAGATCGACCCGGATGCGGCCGGTCGTCCTCGTCCCCGTGCTCCGGGGCACCCCTCGGCCGCGTAGCGCCTCGCCGCCGCGCGGCCGATCCCGCCGTCACCGGCCCCCCTTGCTGAGCGGATACCGCCCGGGGGAGGGCCTCACCGGAATCGGACCGAGGGGTTTCCCATGCTTGCCTTCGCACCACTGCACGACGCTGTCGCCGCTGCCGGCAGCGCGCTGTCCTGGCTCACCGAGCTGCTCGAACCACTGGCCGGCGGCGGGGCGACCGCGGCCGCCATCGTGCTCTTCACCATCGCCGTCCGCCTGCTGATCTCGCCGCTGACCGTCGCGCAGGTCCGCGGCGAGCGGCGCCGCGCGGCGCTCGCCCCACAGGTGCGTGAGCTCCAGCAGCGGTACGCGGACGACCCGGCGACGCTTCAGCGCGAGGTGTTCACGTTGTACCGGGCAGCCGGCGCGAACCCGATCGCCGGCTGCCTGCCGCTGCTCATCCAGGCACCGTTCCTGCTGGTGTTGTACCGGTTGTTCAGCACCAGTGAGGGCGGCACCGGGTTGCTGGACGAGCGGTTGGCCGGCGTGCCACTGGGTCACCATCTCAGCGACGGGCTGGCCGGTGCGGCCGGACCGCTGTTCGGCGTGCTGCTTGTGGTGTTGCTGGCGGTGGCCTGGTGGTCGTCGCGGCGGGCTCGGCGGGCGTCGGCGGCGGTGGGCACGGTGGCGGGTACGCCGACCGAGGGACCGGGGGCGGCCACGCTCGGCCGGCTGTTGCCCCTGCTGCCGTTCACGACAGTGCTGGTGGCGCTGGTGCTGCCGCTCGCCGCGGTGATCTACCTGGTGACCACGAGCGTGTGGTCGGCAGTTGAGCAGGCGGTGCTCCGCCGTCCGCAGGCGGTCCCGTCGCACCCCCTGGACAGAAACAGTTAACTGTCTTAATAATTGGCAGCAACGTTGACGTCCATAAATGCCCGTCCGGGCCCGGAGGGTCGCATGAAACGCTCCAGATCCCTTGTCCTGTCCCTCGTCGCCGCCCTCGCTGCGACACTCGGCGCGGCCTGGGTGGCGCTGCCCGCGTACGCCGCAGGCGCCACCGCCAGCTTCGTCAAGACCGCCGAGTGGGGCTCGGGTTGGGAGGGGAAGTACACAGTCACCAACGGCGGCAGCTCGACCATCAACGGCTGGAGCCTCGTCTTCGACCTGCCGTCCGGCACCACCCTCGGCAGCTACTGGGACGCGTTGCTCAGCTCATCCGGCCAGCGGCACACCTTCACCAACCGGTCCTGGAACGGCACCATCGCCCCGGGCGCGTCGGTCTCCTTCGGCTTCCTGGCCAGCGGCCCCGGCTCACCGAGCGGCTGCCAGCTCAACGGCGCGTCCTGCGGCGGCGGCACCCCACCCACCACGCCGCCACCCACCACGCCGCCACCGACGACGCCCCCGCCGACCACCCCGCCGCCGACCGACCCGCCCACCGGTGGGCTGCCGAAACACCTGCTCACCGGGTACTGGCACAACTTCGACAACCCGGCCGTCGAGCTGCGGCTACGCGACGTCCCCGCCGAGTACGACCTGGTGGCTGTCGCCTTCGCCGAGGCCACCGCGACGCCCGGCGCGCTCACCTTCGGCGTCGACAGCGGGCTGGCCGCTTCGCTCGGCGGCTACACCGACGCGGACTTCACCGCCGACGTCCGCACCCTGCACAGCCGGGGCAAGCGGGTGATCCTCTCCGTCGGTGGTGAAACCGGCCGGGTCAGCGTGAACAACGCCGCCTCGGCCGCCGCGTTCGCCGACACGGCCGCCGCGTTGATCGCCCGGTACGGCTTCGACGGGATCGACATCGACCTGGAGAACGGGCTCAACCCGACGTACATGGCGCAGGCGCTGCGCGCGCTACGGGCCAAGATCGGGTCGGGGCTGATCATCGCGATGGCGCCGCAGACCATCGACATGCAGAACCCGGCCGGCGGCTACTTCAAGCTGGCGCTCGACATCAAGGACATCCTCACCGTCGTCAACACCCAGTACTACAACTCCGGCGCGATGCTCGGTTGCGACCAGAACGCCGCGTACGGCCAGGGCACCGTGAACTTCATCGTCGCGTTGGCCTGCATCCAGTTGGAGGCCGGGCTCCGCCCCGACCAGGTCGGCCTGGGCCTGCCCGCCGGAGCGGGGGCGGCCGGCGGCGGCATCGTCGCGCCCAGCGTGGTCAACGCCGCCCTGGACTGCCTCGCCCGGGGCACCAACTGCGGCAGCTTCCGCCCACCGCGCACCTACCCCGGCATCCGGGGCGCGATGACCTGGTCGGTGAACTGGGACGTCAGCAACGGCAACGGCTTCGCCAACACTGTGGGCCCGCACCTGGACACCCTGCCCTGACCGCGCTCGCCGGCGTCCGGTCAGGACGCCGGCGGTAGGCGGTGACGTGGATCAGCGACCGGCGGTCACCGACCGCCGGTCGTCGCGATCCCGACGCTTGCGAACCTTGCGGATCACCCAACTGGCCACCATCACGACGAAGACCGCGACGATCGCGTAGTTGAACCAGTCGCTGTAGCGCTCGACATCCTGCCAACGGCTCCCGAGCGCGTAACCGGCCCCCACGATGAGGCCGTTCCACACCCCGCTGCCGATCGTGGTGAGCAGGATGAACTCACCCAACGGCATCCGGTTGGCCCCGGCCGGCACGGAGACCAGGCTGCGGACCACCGGCACCACCCGGCCGATCAGCACCGCCCACCGACCGTGCCGCTCGAACCACTTGTCGGCCTTCTCCAGGTCGTCGCTGTCCACCAGCGGGATGTGGTCCAACCAGCGCTTGAGCCGTTCCTCGCCGAGCGCCGCGCCCAGCCAGTACAGCACCAACGCGCCGACCAGCGAACCGACCGTGGCGGCCAGCACCACGAGGAAGACGTTGAACTCGCCCTCGTGCGCCAGGAAACCGGCGAGCGCCAGCACGATCTCACTGGGGATCGGCGGAACGATGCTCTCCAGCGCCACCAGCAACGCCACTCCGACCGGGCCCATCACCTCGATCACCGAGGCCACCCAGCCGGTCAACCCGGTGAACTCGGACGGGTCGCCAGCCTGGGCGTACGCCATGGTCGTCCTTCCGGTCGGCGGTCGGGGATCGGAGGGTCATACCCACCGGGGCGCGAACTACACCTGCGCTCAGTGCTCCGGGTGCAGGGCGGTGTCCGCCGGCCCCTGCCGCCAACCGGTGAACACCACTGTCAGACCGGCGCGGGACGGCGCGCAGCAGAACGGGCCGGCGACAGCCTCGGCCGTCGGATCCAGCGGGGCGAGCCGGACCAGCCGCCACGGCTCGTCGTCGACCCGCGCGCGGACCGTCAGCGCGTCACCGGCCCGGCTGACCCGGACGGTCACCTCCCGGCCCGCCCAGTCCGGCACCGGCCCCACCGACCAGTCGGAGAACTCCCGGGTCACCACCGCGCCGAGCTGCGCCTCACCGTCGCTCACCTCGACACCGGCCTTGGTCCAGGTCCGTTCGTCCACGCGGACGAAGACACCGGCCTGGTCGAACTGTGTCGAGAAGTCGAGCCGGAAGCTCACCTCCATGGCGGTGCCCACCGGCAGCGGCGCCAGCAGGGCCGGGCCGTTGTCGTGGACGAAGCCGTAGCTGGTCCGCCGCCAGAAGTCGCTGTTCGCCGCCGGCTCGACGACCAACTCGCCGGCCGGGCCCTCCTCGACGCGTACCGGCGGGTGCAGCCAACTGCCCCGGGACCAGTCCAACAGTTCGCTCGGCGGTACGAGGTCGATCTCCATGACCGGCACGGTAGCCCACCACGAGGTGTGGCCCGCCGGGTTGGTTTGCCGCGGTGATCGAACGGAGATGTTCCTTCGGCATGGGTGACCGTTGGTATTCCGAAGCCGTCGTCTACTGCCTCGACATCGACACGTACGCCGACTCTGACGGCGACGGTGTCGGTGACATCCGTGGGCTGATCGGGAGGCTGGACTACCTGGCCCGGCTCGGGGTGACCTGCCTGTGGCTGCACCCGATCCACCCGTCGCCCAACCGTGACGACGGCTACGACGCCACCGACTTCTACAACGTGGACCCGCGCTTCGGCACCCTGGGCGACTTCGCCGAGCTGCTGCACCAGGCGCAGAACCGGGGCATCCGGGTGATCATCGACCTGGTGGTCAACCACACCTCCGACGAGCACCCGTGGTTCCAATCCGCCCGCTCGTCGCCGGACTCGCCGTACCGGGACTGGTTCGTCTGGTCCGACACCGAGCCGGACGACAGGCACCAGGGCATGGTCTTCCCCGGCGAGCAGGACGAGACGTGGAGCTACGACCGCACCGCAAAGGCGTGGTTCTACCACCGGTTCTACAAGTTCCAGCCGGACCTCAACTTCGCCAATCCGCAGGTCCGGGCCGAGATCAAGAAGATCATGTCGTTCTGGCTCCAGCTCGGTGTCTCCGGTTTCCGGATGGACGCGGTGCCGTTCATCATCGAGCTGACCGAGCCGGGCAACCCGAACTCCCCGAAGGACTTCGAGTTCCTCACCGAGATGCGCCAGCACGTCCAGTGGCGCCGCGGCGATGCAGTCCTGCTGGCCGAGGCGAACGTCGAGCCGGACCAGCTACCGACGTTCTTCGGCGACGCCAGCGGTTCCGGCAACCGGATCCACATGCTCTTCGACTTCATGCTCAACGGGCGACTCATGCTCTCCCTGGCCCGGCAGGACCCGGAGCAGTTGATCGACGCGTTGCACGACACCCCGAAGCTGCCGGTCGGTGGGCAGTGGGCCACCTTCCTGCGCAACCACGACGAGATCGACCTGTCCCGGCTGACGACCGAGCAGCGCAACCAGGTGTACGCGGAGTTCGGTCCGGACGAGAACATGCGCATCTACGACCGGGGTATCCGTCGCCGGCTCGCCCCGATGCTCGGCAACGACCGGCGGCGCATCGAGCTGGCGTACGCCCTCCAGTTCTCGATGCGCGGCACGCCGGTGCTGCGCTACGGCGAGGAGATCGGGATGGGTGAGGACCTGTCGCTGCGCGGTCGGGACGCGATCCGTACCCCGATGCAGTGGTCGTACCAGCCGAACGCCGGCTTCTCCACCGCGGACCCGGAGAAGCTGGTCCGCCCGGTCATCGACAAGGGTGAGTTCGGCTACCAGAACGTGAACGTCACCGCCCAGCGGGGCGACCCGAAATCGCTGCTCGCCTGGTTCGAGCGCATGATCCGTACGCTGCGGGAGGCGCCGGAAATCGGCTCCGGCTCGACCAGCCACATCGACGTGCCGGTGCCGCCGGGCGTGCTGACGCACCGGGCGGACGGGCCGACCGGGACGATGGTCTTCGTGCACAACCTGGGCACCGACGACGTCGAGGTGGACCTCAGCAGCCTCGAATCGGAGGCCGACCTCCCGATCGACGTGCTCGCCGACCGTGGCTACGGAGAGTTGGGAAAGCTCGGCGCGGTGAAGGTCTCCGGCTACGGATACCGGTGGATTCGCCTATGCCGAGGGTCGGCCTGTTGAGGTTAAGCTCCTCCGATCGACCCCAAGTTACCGGGAGGTAATCATGTCGGAGGAGTCCCGCGTCGCCATCGTCACCGGAGCCGCACGCGGCATCGGCGCGGCCACCGCCCGACGGCTGGCCGCCGACGGAATGGCAGTCGCCGTGGTCGACATCGAGGAGACGGCCACCAAGGAGACGGTGGACGCCATCGCCGGCGCCGGTGGCCGGGCGCTCGGGGTGGGCGCGGACGTGTCCGACCGGGACCAGGTCGAGGCGGCGGTGACCCGGATCGCCGGCGAGCTGGGCGCGCCCACAGTGCTGGTCAACAACGCCGGTGTGCTCCGCGACAACCTGCTGTTCAAGATGACCAACGCCGACTGGGACACGGTGATGGGGGTGCACCTGCGCGGCGCGTTCCTGTTCAGCCAGGCCGCCCAGAAGCACATGGTGGACCGGAAGTGGGGGCGGATCGTCAACCTCTCCAGCACCTCCGCGCTGGGCAACCGGGGCCAGGCGAACTACGCCGCCGCCAAGGCCGGTCTGCAGGGCTTCACCAAGACGCTGGCCATCGAGCTGGGTCCGTTCGGGGTGACAGTGAACGCTGTCGCACCCGGCTTCATCGTCACCGACATGACAGCGGCCACCGCCGCCCGGATGAAGGTCGACTTCGACGACTTCCAGAAGCACGCCGCCGCCGAGATCCCGGTCCGCCGCCCGGGGCGGCCGGAGGACGTCGCGCACACCATCTCGTTCCTGGCGAGCGAGGGCGCAGGCTTCGTCTCCGGTCAGGTCATCTACGTCGCGGGTGGCCCCCGGGACTGACCCCGTACTCCCGACGAGGGCGCTCCGGCAGATGAGCCGGCGCCCTCGTCGCCGGGTCCACGCCCGATCGGCGGGTGCGCGGCGGGTCAGCGGGTGCGGCAGGTCAGGCGGGTGCGCGACGGGTGCGCCAGAGCCAGATCAGGCCGAGCACCGGCAGCACCAGTGGGATGTAGCCGTACCCGCTACCGAACTGCGACCAGACCGTCTCGTCCGGGAAGAGGTCCTTGTCGACCAGGCTCAGAATGCCGACCGCGACCACCCCGACCAGTTCCACCGAGCAGCACGCCAGCGCGACCCGACGGCCGGTGTGCCCGGCGCGGGCCAACCCCACCGCCGCCACGATGTAGATGAGCGCGGCCACCCCGGAGAGCAGGTACGCCACCGGCGCCTCGTCGAACTTGGTGGCGATCTGCAAACCCGCCCGACTCGTCGCCGCGATGGCGAAGAGCAGGTAGACAGCGATCAACAGCCGACCCGGGCCGGAGTTCGTTCGCTGCCGAGCCGGTCCTGTCTCAACCACCGAGCACCTCCCAGGTCTGCTGCAGGCGGACCACCACCACCGGGGTCACCAGGCAGACCGCGCACACGATCGCCGAGCCCCAGCGGGTCGGTTCCATCCGGGCCAGCACCCAGGCCAGTGGCGGCAGGCACACCAGCGTGACCAGGTAGCCGAAGAAGGCGCCAGGCTCGCCGGGCCGATCCCCGCCGCCGACCGCGACGAGCGCCAGCACGGTCAACACCAACAACGCCACTTCGAGTACGGCCAGGCCGACGAACTGCATCCGGTCCGGCGGTCGGTGGCGTACCGCCGCCACCAGCGCCCATGCCGCGACGAGCAGTGACAGCACGATCGGCACTGTCGCGACGATCCCGTCCACCGGCGAATCGGCGCCCACGCTGGTCACCGGCACCACCCGGTCGTTGCCTCGGTCACCGGCCCAGCCTACTAACCGTCGTAGTAAAGGGCCGCGCTGCCTCTCCACGTGTGACGCGCAGGTCGAGGTGCCCGCAGTTCCCGGTGCCCACCGGGCGTCAGTCGCCTGCTTGCAGCCAGTAGACGGAGACGGCCAGGAGCGGGTCCGGGCCGTCGTTCGTGATCTGGTGCGGCACTCCGCTGTCGAACGCCGCGACGTCTCCGGCCCGCAAGACCCTCGTCTGGTTGGCGAACGTCACGGTGCCGGTCCCGGACACGATGATCCACACCTCGCGGGACCGGTGGACGTCGAGGTCGTTGGAGGTGTTCGGGGCCACCGACCAGCGAGCGACCTCGAACGGGGCGGGCGCCGTCGACGGAAACGGCAGCAGCGCGCGGTGCACGGGGCCGCCCTGGGTGAAGTCGTACCAGTGTTCAAACGTCACGACACCGCTGGTGATCGCTGGATTGGTGCTCTGCATGCCGTCGAGACTGCCTCGCCGCGGCTGCCGGGTCTGGCGGAGATCGGACCTGACGTTGCCGACAGCGGCGCGCGGGCGGGGCCGGCAGACCACGGGCGGACCGACGCGCCGACGGCCGGGCGGTCAGCTCGACCACCGACCCGGAAATGAAGGTGAGCTGCTTCGATTGGTCGAACCCGCCGCCGTCATGGCCGCCCGGGCGACTAGCGTGGATCACGTCCGTGGCGTTGTCGCGGTGCGGGGAAACAGCGGAGGTACACGTGCTGCGGTTCGGCTTGTTCGGCACCGGTCACTGGGCGATCGAGACGCACGGGAAGGCGCTGCACGCACATCCCGACGCGGAACTGGTAGGGGTGTGGGGCCGCAACCCGGAGCGGGCCTCCGCGCTGGCCGAGCGGTACGGGGTGCCCGCCTACGCCGACGTCGACGCGCTGATCGAGCAGTGCGAGGCGATCGCCGTCGCCCTGCCGCCGGACATCCAGGCCGACATCGCGGTCCGGGCCGCCCGCGCCGGCCGGCACCTGTTGCTGGACAAGCCGCTGGCGCTCAGCGTGGCCGACGCCGACCGCGTCGTGGCCGCCGCCGACGAGTCCGGGGTCGCCTCGGTCGTCTTCTTCACCCAGCGGTTCCAGCCGAACGTGACGGCGTTCCTCGCCGCCACCGCCGCCGCCGGGGGCTGGCAGCACGGCCGGACCACGGCGTTCGCCTCGATCTTCCAGGACGGCAGCCCGTACGGCGGCTCGTTGTGGCGTCGGGAGCACGGTGCGCTCTGGGACATCGCCCCGCACGCGCTCTCGATCCTCCTGCCGGTGCTGGGCCGGGTGACCCAGGTGGCGGCGATGGACGGACCGAGCGGGATGGTGCATCTGCTGCTCACCCACGAGGGCGGTGCCACGAGCAGCGCCTCGCTGTCCCTGGACGCCCCGACCGAGTCGATGGCCCGGGAGTTCGTGTTCTACGGCGAGAACGGCATCGAAAACGTCCCGTTCGGCGAGAACGACGCCGCCACCGCGTTCGGCGTCGCCATCGACCAGCTCGTCGAGCAGGTGCGGGCCGGCACCCGGGACCACCGCTGCGACGTCCGCTTCGGCCGCGAGGTCGTCAGCATCCTCGCCGCCGCCGAAACCGCCCGCACCGAATCCCGCACCATCCCCGTCCCCTAACCCCAACCCCACCCGCCGTTCCCGTTGATCATGAAGTTAGCGGCGCGACACGCCGTGGCGGATGGCAATAACTTCATGATCAACGGGGTTGGACCGGGGCCGGGGCCGGGTGGGTGGGTGGGGTGGGTGGGGGGTTAGGTGGGGGTGGAGAGGGCGGCGTTTAGTTCGTCGGGGGAATTGAACTGGTCGGGTGGCAGTGCCTGCAGCATCTGCAACATCGCTGTGCTGGCCCCGTTCTCCTGACCCCAGCGGATCAGGTCCTCCCGGGAGACCGGGTAGTCGAGCCCGGCCAGGTACTCCTGCAACTGAACCCCGGTGACGGTCATGCCGGCCGGCTACCCGCTCGCGGTGGTCGTACACCGGCTTGGTTGGGCCCACGACGGCCCGGCGGCCGGCGTGTCGGCCCGCGTTGCGCGCACGGTTTGCCGCAGCGGCGGCCGGGTAGCCGCTGGCATGCTGGTTCAGCGGCTCGGCGCGCCGAGCGATTTCGACCCGTTGCTGGAGCGCGTTCGGAACGCCAGGGTGGTGATGATCGGTGAGTCCACCCACGGCAGTTACGACTACTACCGGTTGCGCGAGCAGCTCACCCGCCGGTTGATCGCGGAGTGCGGTTTCTCCTTCGTCGCGGTGGAGGGTGACTGGCCCGACTGCGACCGGGTGCACCGTTCGGTGACCGCCTCGCCCGGCGGCGCGCTCGAACCGCAGCTCGCCCTCCACCAGTTTGAGCGATGGCCGACCTGGATGTGGGCCAATGCCGAGGTGGCCCGGTTCGCCAGTTGGTTGCGGGCCTGGAACGTGGAGCGGCCGGAGGAGCAGCGGGCCGGGTTCCACGGCCTCGACGTGTACAGCCTCTGGGAGTCGATGCAGGCGATCTTCGACTACCTGGGGGAGGAGGATCCGAAGTCGCTGGAGGCGGCGCAGGACGCGTACCGGTGTTTCGAGCCGTACGGCAAGAGGGTCGAGGAGTATGGCGCGGCCAGCCGCTTCGTCTCCGCCCGGTGCGAGGAGGAGGTCGTCCGGTTGCTCGCCCGGACCCGCGAACACGCCCTCTCCGATGGCCCGGACCGCTTCTCGGCCTGGCAGAACGCGGAGGTGGTGGCCGGCGCCGAGCGCTACTACCGGGCGATGGTGGCCGGCGGGCCGGACTCGTGGAACATCCGCGACACCCACATGCAGGACACCCTGGACCGGCTGTTGGACCGCTACGGCCCCGACGCCCGGGGCATCGTCTGGGCGCACAACACGCACGTCGGGGATGCGCGGGCCACCGACATGGCCGCCGACGGGATGGTCAACATTGGTCAGTTGGCCCGGGAGCGGTACGGCGAGGACGCGGTGGCCCTGGTCGGCTTCGGCAGCTACCGGGGCACCGTGATCGCCGCACCCCGCTGGGGTTCGCCGCCCGAGGCGATGGTGGTGCCCCCGGCTCGGGAGGGTTCGATCGAGCGGCGGTTGCACGAGCTGATGCCGGAGCGGGCGGTGCTGATCTTCGGCGGTGACGACCAGCCGGGCTGGGTCACCGAGACAGTGGACCACCGGGCGATCGGGGTCGTCTACGACCCGTCGTTCGAGTCCTGGGGCAACTACGTGCCCACCCGGCTCGGCGACCGCTATGACGCCTTCATCTGGTGCGACGACACCACGGCCCTGCACCCACTGCCGGTGCCAGCGGCCCCCGGCGAGATGGAGACCTACCCGGCCGGCGTCTGACGCAGTGCCTGATGGCGTCGATCATGGAGTTGTGGTGCTGGACGAAGGCCTCTGATCGGGGCACGACGGGCACCACAACTCCATGATCGACCGGGGTGGTGCGGGTCAGACGTGCGTGGGGGTGCGGTCTTCGAGGTGGGTCCGCAGGCCCTCGCCTTCGATGTCCACGTTGGGCAGGACGCGGTTGAGCCAGCGCGGCAGCCACCAGGCGCGGTCGCCGAGCAGCGACATCACCGCCGGGACGATTGTCATCCGGACCACGAACGCGTCGATGGCGACGCCGATGGCGAGCGCGAAGCCCATCGACTTGATCACCGGGTCCTCCAGGAAGACGAAGCCCCCGAAGACCGAGATCATGATCAGCGCGGCGGCCGTGACCACCCGTGCGCCGTGCCCCATGCCGCTGATGGTGGCCTGTCGGGCGGTCTCACCGTGGACGAAGTCCTCCCGCATCCGGGAGACCAGGAACACCTCGTAGTCCATGGCGAGCCCGAACAGGATGCCGATGAGCAGGATCGGCAGGAAGCTGATCAGCGGGCCGGGCGTGTCCAGGCCGACGAGGTCGGCGAGGTGTCCCTGCTGGAAGACGGCCACCGTGATGCCGAACGTGGCGGCGACGGTGAGCAGGAAGCCCAGCGCTGCCTTGATCGGCACCAGCAGCGAACGGAACACCAGCATCAGCAGCAGCACCGAGAGACCGACCACCAGCAGCAGGTAGATCGGTAGCGCGTCGGAGAGCTTCTCGGATACGTCGATGCCGATGGCGGTGACGCCGGTGAGCAGCACGTCCGCGTCGGGGATTCCGCTCACCGCGCCACGGATGTCGTGCACCAGGGTCTCGGTGGCCTCGTCGGTCGGGCCGGTCTTCGGGACCACGCCGAGCAGCGCGGTCCGGCCGTCCGGACTGAGCTGGGGCGGCGCCACCGCGAGGACGTTCTCGGTGCGCTGGAGCAGGGCGGTGACCTGCGGCACGGCGGCCGAGGTGGCCTGTGGGGTGTCACCGGCGACCACCACCGCGAGCCGGCCGGTGAAGCCCGCCCCGAAGCCCTCGACGGTCAGGTCGTTCGCCACCCGGGCGGGTGAGCCGACGGCGGCCGTCGCTGCGCCCGGCAGGGCCAGCCGCATGTCCGGCGTGGGCAGCGCGAGCAGCCCCAGGCCGAGCAGGCCGACCAGGATGACCGGTACGCGGAACCTGGTGACGAGTCGCGCCCAGCGGAAACCGAACCGGTTGCGCTCCTCGGTCGTGGTCGTGGTCGTGGTCTTGGCCGCGGCGGGCCGGTCGGTGACGTCCGAGTCGTCCTCGTCGGCGACGGTGCCGTCGGTGGGAACGGAGCGCAGCCGGCGGGGGAGCACCCGGCGACCGGCGAAGCCGAGCAGCGCCGGCTGGAGGGTGATGGCGACCAGCACGGCGACGGTGACAGTGCCGGCGGCGGCGAGACCCATCACGGTGAGGAACGGGATGTCGACCACGGCGAGCCCGGCCAGGGCGATGACCACTGTGGCGCCGGCGAAGACCACTGCCGAGCCGGCGGTACCCACGGCCCGGCCGACCGCCTCCTCCGGGGACAGGCCGTCGAGCAGGTTCTGCCGGTGTCGGGAGGTGATGAAGAGTGAGTAGTCGATGCCGACAGCGAGACCGAGCATCAGCGCCAGGATCGGCGCGGTGCTGGTGAGCTGGACGGCGCCGCTCAGCGCGAACAGTCCGGCCATGCCGGCGCCCACGCCGATCAGCGCGTTGAGCATCGTCATGCCGGCGGCGACCAGGGAACCGAACGTGATGATCAGGACGATCGCGGCGACAAGCACGCCGAGCGCCTCGGTGGAGCCGATCTCCGGCTCGCCGCCGAGCACCTCACCGCCGGGGGCGACCTGCCAGCCCTGCGCCTTGGCCGCCGCGCCAACCTGCTCGTACGCGGTGCGCTGCTCGTCGGTCACGTCGTCCCCGCCAGTGGCGAACTGGACCTGGACCAGCGCGTACCGGCCGTTGGGTGAGACCGCGCCGACCTGGAGCGGGTTGACCGCGCCGACCACGCCGGGCAGTGCCGAGGCCTGCTGGACGAGTTCCTGCACCACTGCCTGACCCTGCGGGGTGGCCAGTTGGCCGTCGGCGGGCGCCTTGACCGCGATGGTGCCGGTGGCGCCGCTGGCTGCGGGGAACTGGTCGGCCAGCAGGTCGAGCGCGCGCTGGCTTTCGGTGCCGGGCATGGTGAAGTTGCTCGCCGTCGGGCCGCGCAGGGTCGCCGCGGCCAGGCCGGCGACGACGAGTACGACGAGCCAGAGCGCGACGACGAGCCGTCGCCGGCGCAACGCGCCCCGGCCGAGCCGGTAGAGCAGGGTGGCCATCAGGAGTCCTTGTCCTCGGTCGTGGGTGGATGGGGCAGTGGTGCGTTGACGGGTTCGACAGCCCGCCGGGCGAGGGTGAGCAGGCCGAGGCGCAGTTCGTCGTCGGGGATGTCGGCGAACTCGGCGCATGCCTCGGAGATGCCGGCGAGCAGGACCAGCGCGGCGATCCGGGCGCCCGGCCGGTCGGAGTGCCCGGCCAACGCGTCCCGCAGCCGGTCTGAGATCTCCTGGATGTGCGCGAAGGCCGGCTGGCACAGCAGCTCCGGGAACTCGCCGCGCAGTACCGCGATCTCCTGCCGGAACCGGACCGCGAGGTCGACGAAGCCCTGTGCGGCGACCTCCTGGGCGGCCGCTCCGGTCAGGCCGTTGAGCTGGTCGTCGAGGTTGCGGAGCACAGCGATCGCGGGTGCCATCAGTTCGGCGAGCAGGGCTTCCTTGTTGGCGAAGTGGTAGAGCACCGTGGCCTTGGAACAGCCGACCTCCCGGGCGATGTCCTGCAGGGAGGTGCCCCGGTATCCGCTCACAGTGAACTGCCGCGCCGCGGCGGCGAGGATCTCGCCGTGCGTGTCGGGTACCGCTCTGACCATGCCGGTCCACCTCCCGCAGACCAGCATGCCTGACCGATCGGTCAGACCCTGACCGATCGGTCAGATGGAAGCGGTGGCGTTCACCACACCCCTTGGCGGCTTATCGGGTGTGCTGGGTGTCGTACCTGGTCCGGGCCTCGGCGATGGCCCGCCGGTGCCGCTCGGCCCAGCTGGTCAGCGCCACCAGCGACTCGTAGAGCTCCAGCGCCATCGGGGTGGCGGTGTACTCGACCTTGGGCGGGACGGTCGGGTAGACAGTGCGGTGCAGCAGGCCGTCCCGCTCCAGGTTGCGCAGGGTCAGCGTGAGCATCCGGCGGCTGATCCCCTCGATGTGCCGCTCCAGCTCGGTGAAGCGCACCGGCCCGTGCGAGGCGGCCACCAGGATGCCGATGCTCCACTTGCCGCCGACTCGGTCGAGCACCTCGCGGACGGTGCACGCCCGAGCCTGACCGGGGGTGAACGGCACGTTCCCGGCTGAGCAGGTCAACTCGGCCTCGACCAGCGCGGACACATCGCTGTTCCTCTGGGACATCAAAGTGCCTCCTTCCGCTCCGCCTCATGGTCACAGACGATGGCCTCGGTAACAAATCGTGCACCAAGGAGGATTCGTGGAACGTGTCGTCCCATCCCGTTGGCCGGCGTTGCTGGTGCTCTGCGCCGGCAGCCTGATGATCATCCTGGATGGCACAGTCGTCGCGGTGGCGCTGCCCGCCATCCAACGCGACCTGGGCTTCAGCGCCGCCGGCCTGGCCTGGGTGGTGAACGCCTACCTTGTCGCGTTCGGCGGACTGCTGCTGCTCGCCGGCCGGCTCGGTGACCTGCTGGGCCGGCGCAGGGTCTTCCTGGCCGGGGTCACGCTGTTCACAGCGGCCTCGCTGGCCTGCGCGGTCGCCAGCGGGCCGGCAGTGCTGGTGGGCGCGCGGTTCGGGCAGGGCGTCGGCGGTGCGCTGGCCATGGCGGTCAGCCTCGGCATGATCGTCCGGCTCTACCCGGAAGCGGCCGAGCGGGCCCGCGCCATCGCCGTCTTCAGCTTCACCGGCGCGGCCGGCGCGTCGGTCGGGACTGTCGCCGGAGGGGTGCTCACCCAGGCCGCCGGGTGGCGGACGATCTTCCTGGTCAACGTGCCGATCGGGGCGGCTATCCTCATCGCGGCCCTCCGCCGAATCCCGGCCGAACGAGGGATCGGCCTGCGGGCCGGCCTGGACCTGCCCGGCGCGCTGCTCGCCACCGCCGGTCTGATGGCCGCCGTGCTGGGCATCGTCGGCACCGGCGAGCACGGCTGGACCAACCCCCGGACGCTCGGCGCGGTGGCCCTCGCGGCGCTGCTGCTCGGCGGGTTCGCGCTGCGCCAGCGGGTGGCGGCGACCCCGCTGGTGCCGCCCCGGGTGCTGCGCGTCCCGGGCCTGGTGGCGGCGAACGCCGTGCAGTTCCTCATGGTCTGCGCGTACTTCGGATTCCAGTTCCTGCTCGCCGTGGAGCTGCAACTGGTGCTGGGGCTGGACGCCGCCGCGACCGGCTGGGCCTTCCTGCCCACCCCTGTCGTGATCGCCGTGGTCTCGCTCGGCCTGGCCGGTCGGCTGGTCGCCCGCTTCGGTGCCCGCATGGTTCTGCTGGTCGGGCTCGGCGTGGCGACCGTCGGCTTCCTCCTGCTCGCCCGGCTGCCCTCCGACGGCGCCTACGTCGCTGACGTACTCCCCGCGATGTTGATCTTCGGGGTGGCCGGCGGCCTGACCCTGCCGGCGGTCACCACGGTGGCCATGGCCGGCGCGACCGACACCGACGCCGGGCTCGCCTCCGGCCTTGCCAACACCACCCAACAGGTCGGCGGAGCGGTCGGCCTGGCCGCGCTGGCCACCCTGGCGGCCACCCGCAGCGACGCGCTGAGGGCCGCCGGCTGGGCCGAGACCGCCGCGCTCGCCGGCGGCTACCGGACCGCGTTCGCCGTGGCCGCCGGTCTGGTGGTCGCCGCGTGGCTGGTGGCGCTGACCACGGTGCCCCGACGCCCGGCCCGGCCGTCGTCGGCCACCGACCCGTCAGGCCCGCCCGGGGTGGGCGTCGGAATCGATCCGTACCGAAGCGCCGCGTCCGGTTGACCGACGGCATCCAGGCCGGGAGGGTGGTCGGGTGAGCGAGGCTGACGAGACCCGGGACGGCGTGGCCCTGACCAACCTGGACCAGCCGCTGTCCGACCGCGACGGCGCGAAAAAGCGTGACCTGGTCGACTACCTCGACGCGGTCCGGGACCGGATCCTCCCGCAACTGCGGGGCCGGCCGCTGTCGGTGATCAGGGTCCGCCCCGGCCAGCCGCCGTTCATGCAGAAGAACCTGCCCCGCTACACCCCGGACTGGGTCCGCCGGGCGCCGGTCTGGGCGGAGGCGTCACACCGGGAGATCTCGTACGCCCTCTGCGACGACCGCCGCACCCTGCTCTGGTTCGCCAACCAGCGGGCCGTGGAGTACCACCCGACGTTGGCCACCGTGGCGGATCTGCACCGCCCGACCCACCTGATCCTCGATCTGGACCCGCCGGACGGCGACGGGTTCCGCGCGGCTGTCGACGCCGCCCTGCTGGTCCGTCAGGCGCTCGCCGACGCCGGCCTGGCCGGTGCCGTCAAGACCAGCGGCGCCAAGGGCGTGCACGTCTTCGTACCGGTGACCGACGAACCAACGGCCGAGGAGCTGGCCGCCGCCACCCGGGCACTCGCCGTCCGCGCCGAGCGGCTCGACCCGGCGCTGGCCACCACTGCCTACATCAAGGAGGACCGGGGTGGCCGGGTCTTCGTGGACGCCACCCGGGCGGGTGGAGCGACAGTGGCCGCCGCGTACAGCCCCCGGCTGCGGCCAGGGATGCCGGTCTCGTTCCCTGTCGACTGGGCGGAGCTGACCGAGGTGACCCCCGCCGACTTCACCATCCGGACCGCGCCAGCACTGCTCGCCGACGGCGACCCGTGGGCCGCGCTGATGCCGGCACCGCAACAGCTCCCCGCCGATCTGGTCGCCGAGGGCCGGACCATCCCGGTGGCCCGGGTGCAGGCCATGCACGAGGGGAAGCGCCGGGCCCGCGCCCGCCGCGAGGCCGGCTGACCAGGCTCGTCGGCCTCCGCTCGCGCCCGGCGAGCGGTCGATTGTCGGTGGGTTGTGGCACGATTTCGCAGGTGAGCAGCAAATCCGACGCGACCCAGCGACTGGCCGACCTGGCGCGGCTGCGCCGGGTCCGCGACCGGATCGACAGGGAGTACGCGTCTCCGCTGGACGTCGAGGCGCTCGCCCGCGGCGCGCACATGTCGGCCGGGCACCTCAGCCGCGAGTTCCGGCTCGCCTATGGCGAATCTCCGTACAGCTACCTGATGACCCGACGGATCGAGCGGGCGATGGCCCTGCTGCGCCGTGGTGACCTGAGCGTCACCGATGTCTGTTTCGCTGTCGGTTGTTCGTCGTTGGGCACCTTCAGCACCCGCTTCACCGAGCTGGTGGGTGTGCCACCCAGCGTCTACCGGCGGCAGGCGGCGCAGGCCACGGCGGGGATGCCGTCGTGCGTGGCGAAGCAGGTGACCAGACCGGTCAGGAATCGAGAAGCGCAGGTCACCGAGGCGCAACTAGCGTGACCAGCATGGACATCACCATTCATTCGAGTTTCCTGCCGCACACCGACCCGGAGGCCTCGCTGGTCTTCTACCGCGACATCCTCGGTTTCGAGGTCCGCCTCGACGTCGGGTACGAGGGGATGCGGTGGATCACGGTCGGGCCGGTCGGCCAACCCAGCACCGCCATCGTCCTGCACCCGCCGGCCGCCAACCCCGGCATCACCGACGACGAGCGGCAGACCATCCTCGAGTTGATGGCCAAGGGCAGCTACTTCGGCGTCAACCTCGCCACCACCGACCTCGACGCCACCTTCGCCAAGTTGGAGGCCAGCGACGCCGAGGTCGTCCAGGAGCCGACCGAGCAGCCGTACGGCGTGCGCGACTGTGCCTTCCGGGACCCGGCCGGCAATATGGTCCGCATTCAGGAAGTGCGCTGAGTCCCGCGCGCCCGACAGATGGAGAGACGATGAGCACGGCCATCCAGCCGTCCGCGCCGCACGTCGCCGACAGCCACGACCTGATCCGGGTGCAGGGCGCGCGGGTGAACAATCTCAAGGACGTCAGCGTCGAGATCCCGAAGCGGCGGCTGACGGTGTTCACAGGTGTCTCCGGCTCCGGCAAGAGCTCGCTGGTGTTCGGCACCATCGCTGCCGAGTCCCAGCGGATGATCAACGAGACCTACAGCACCTTCGTGCAGGGTTTCATGCCGACGTTGGCGCGACCCGAGGTTGACCTGCTGGATGGCCTGACCACGGCGATCATCGTGGACCAGGAGCGGATGGGCGCCAACTCCCGCTCCACCGTCGGCACCGCCACCGACGCCAACGCGATGCTGCGCATCCTGTTCAGCCGGCTCGGGCAGCCGCACATCGGCCCGCCCAACGCGTACTCCTTCAATGTTCCCTCGGTGAAGGCGACCGGGGCGATCACGGTCGATCGCGGCGTCGGCAAGACGAAGACCGAGAAGGCGACCTTCAACCGACTCGGTGGCATGTGCCCGCGGTGCGAGGGCAGGGGTGCCGTGACCGACATCGACCTGTCGGCGCTCTACGACGACAACCTCTCGCTCAACGAGGGCGCGATCACCATCCCGGGTTACAGCATGGAGGGCTGGTTCGGCCGGATCTTCCGGGGCTGCGGCTACTTCGACCCGGACAAGCCGATCGCCAAGTTCACCAAGCGGGAGCTGCACGACCTGCTCCACCGGGAGCCGACCAAGATCAAGGTCGATGGGATCAACCTGACGTACGCGGGCCTGATCCCGTCGATCCAGAAGTCCTTCCTCGCCAAGGACATCGACGCGTTGCAGCCGCACATCCGCGCCTTCGTGGAGCGCGCGGTGACCTTCACGACCTGCCCCGACTGTGCCGGCACCCGGCTCAGCAAGGAGGCCCTGTCGTCGAAGATCAAGGGCCTGAACATCGCCGACGTGTGCGCGATGCAGATCAGCGACCTGGCCGCCTGGGTACGCGGGATCGAAGACCCGTCGGTGGCCCCGTTGCTGGCCGGCCTGCAACACCTCCTCGACTCGTTCGAGGAGATCGGGCTGGGCTACCTGTCGCTCGATCGACCGTCGGGCACCCTCTCCGGCGGTGAGGCGCAGCGCACCAAGATGATCCGCCACCTCGGCTCCTCGCTCACCGACGTCACCTACGTCTTCGACGAGCCGACGATCGGGCTGCACCCGCACGACATCCAACGAATGAACGAGCTGCTGCTCCAGTTGCGCGACAAGGGCAACACCGTCCTGGTCGTGGAGCACAAGCCGGAGGCCATCGCCATCGCCGACCACGTCGTCGACCTCGGCCCCGGCGCCGGCACCGAGGGCGGGACCGTCTGCTACGAGGGCACAGTGGAAGGTCTGCGGGCCAGCGGCACCATCACCGGCCGCCACCTCGACGACCGGGCGGCCCTCAAGGAGACGGTCCGGACACCCACCGGCAAACTGGAGATCCGGGGCGCCACTGCCAACAACCTCCAGGACGTCAACGTCGACGTACCCCTCGGGGTGCTCGTCGTCGTGACCGGCGTCGCCGGCTCGGGCAAGAGTTCGCTCGTGCACTCCTCGATACCGGCCGGCGCGGGCGTGGTCTCCATCGACCAGGGCGCGATCCGCGGCTCACGGCGCAGCAACCCGGCCACGTACACCGGGTTGCTCGACCCGATCCGCAAGGCGTTCGCGAAGGCCAACGGGGTGAAGCCGGCGCTGTTCAGCGCCAACTCCGAGGGTGCCTGCCCGAGCTGCAACGGCGCTGGCGTCATCTACACCGACCTGGGGATGATGGCGGGCGTCGCCGCCCCCTGCGAGGACTGCGAGGGCAAGCGGTTCCAGGCATCGGTGCTGGAATACCGCTTCGGTGGTCGCGACATCAGCGAGGTGCTCGCCATGTCGGTGACGGAGGCCGAGAAGTTCTTCGGCGCAGGCGAGGCCCGTACGCCGGCGGCGCACGCCATCCTCGACCGGCTCGCCGACGTCGGGCTCGGCTATCTGAGCCTCGGGCAGCCGCTCACGACGCTCTCCGGCGGGGAGCGGCAACGGCTCAAGCTGGCCACCCACATGGCTGAGAAGGGCGGCGTCTACGTCCTCGACGAGCCGACCACCGGCCTGCACCTGGCCGACGTCGAGCAACTGCTCGGGCTGCTCGACCGCCTTGTCGACTCCGGCAAGTCGGTGATCGTCATCGAGCACCACCAGGCGGTCATGGCGCACGCTGACTGGATCATCGATATCGGCCCCGGCGCAGGCCACGACGGTGGGCGGATCGTCTTCGAGGGCACGCCCACAGACCTCGTCACCGCCCGCTCCACCCTCACCGGCGAGCACCTGGCGGCGTACGTCGGCACCTGACGGCCGCCATTCACGCCACCGGTGGTTGGACGCGGCGTGCCGTCGTGTTGGCGAGGACTCCGCAGGTGGCGGCGACCAGACCGAGGCCGACAGTGGCCGGGGTGACGTACCCGGGCACGGACGAGGTCACGTAGGCGCCGCCACCGCTGAGGCGGCACTCGAAGTGCAGCGGTAGGAAGCTGACGTCGTAACCGACGACCAGGCTCGCCACCTGTGGCCCGGCCTGGCGACAGGGCCCGACCGGGGCGGATCCGGCGCCACCGTCCTCGGCCTGCATCACCGCGTAACCGAGGTGGAGCAGGCCCCATGCGTACAGGGCGACGGCACCCGCACCGAGGAGCAGCGCCGCAGTGCGCAGGCGACCCGACCGTTCGCTCTTCCTGAACGTCGCGCGGAACCCACGGACGGTGAGGACTGTCGCCATGACCGCCCCACCCAGCGCGGCGAGGAGCAGACCGAGAAACAGCATGATCGACATTCTGGCCTGTGCTCCGCCAAAACGATGAAGGCCCCTGACCGAATTTCTGGTCAGGAGCCTGTCGTGCTGGTCAATCTTGGTGCCCCCGGCAGGATTCGAACCTGCGCCCCCGCCTCCGGAGGGCGGTGCTCTATCCCCTGAGCTACGGGGGCTCAGCGACTGGAGAAGACTAGCAAACCTCCCCTGCGTACGCCGAATCGGTATCGGGTGGGCCGATCGTGTCGGACCGGCCCACCCGGCGCTCAGGCGGCTACCGCCCGCCCGCAACTGGGCAGCGGGTGCAGGACGATTCGCCGGGGGAGCCGGCGCGGCCACTCGTTGCGCGGCCAGGACCCGTCCACGATCAGGTGGACGGTGCGCTGCTCCTCGCCACTGAGCCGCAGCACGAAGTCGCGGGGGAGCGGCGGGTCCACCGTCGGCGTAGTGATCATGAAGCGCACCCGACCGCGGGACGAGACAGCGGAGATCACGTCGGCGGCCGGCATCGTGCCGCGCAGCCGGACCCGCCCGATCCAGTAGACCTCCGCGAGGTGCTCCTGGGCGGCCCGGGTGATCCCCGGGTACTCGCTGCGGACCCAACGCTCGACCGCGCTGACGCAGAGCCCGCAGGCCCGCTCGCGCGGCTCCCGCGGACCCAACCCCCAGGCCCGCAGGTACGCCCCGACCGCGCCAGTGTCCAGCGGCAGCTCGAAGCGCCGTTGGATGAGCGTGGTGAGGCTCTGCCGCGTCCACAACTCCTCGTCCAGGCCGAACTCGTCGGGATGGACGCCCCGCAGCGTGTCGATCAATTCGAGTTCCTGTTCGCGGCTGAGCATTCCCGGCTCGCCCTGCCGCTGTCCGCGACGGACGGCTGCCACCGCCCCGTCACCACCGATGGTGTGGCGTCGGCACCAACTGGTGACCGAACGCCGTGCGTCTCTCAGTGCAACCCCCACGTCTTGGGCAACGAGCCCGAATCGCAACTGGTCACGATATGTGGGGAGAAAACTCTCTAAGCAACGTAATCGCCTGTGCCACGCAAAACGCCCACAAGGGACGAGAAGGGTGTTCAGGTCATACGCGACGTGTGTAGTCGCCTTGATCGACTCGGGTTCCTGAAGGTCGGGGTGTCCCGGTCGGGCGGACGGCGCGGTTTTCTGAAAGCCGAGTCGATCAAGGCCTGGGGGTTGGCCCAGCGCGGGTTTGGGCGGGATCGAGCCGGGCTGGGTGGGGGTCGGGCCGGGGTTGGGTGGGGGTCGGGCCGGGGTGGGTGGGGGTCGGGCCGTGGCGGGTGGAGTGCGGTCACGCGGTGGCGGGCCGCCGGCGTTGATCGACTCGG